>JAXMAL010000005.1:0-7550 GCA_046350415.1 Phycisphaerales bacterium | reverse complement strand
GGCAGGCCTCCGTCGGCGCGAGCGTCGAGGAGTTCGAGTTCATCAAGGACAACCAGAAGGCGACGGTCAACGGCCAGGAACTCACCGGCCCGGTCAACGTCGTCCGCAAGGCCACGCTCGGCGAGATCAGTTTCGTGGATCTCGGCGCAGACGGCCGCACCAGCGCGAGCATCGCCGCACGTCAGAACAAGGAGCCCAGCGTCATGGCCGACGATTCCAACCTCACTCCCTCCCCGAACCCTTCCGTCACTGGCACCGAGCAGTCGCCCGAGCAGGTTCGCGCGGCGGCGCTCGCTGAGACCGCCCGTATCGCGGCCGTTCGCAAGGTCTGCGGTGGCAAGCACAGCGAGATCGAGGCCCAGGCCATCCGCGACAACTGGGATGCCACGCGCACCGAGCTCGAGGTCCTCCGCGCCAGCCGCCCCAAGGCCCCGGCCATTCACGCTCCGGACAACAGCGTCACCAGCGAGGTGCTCGAAGCCGCGTGCTTCCAGAGCGCCAAGCTCGAAGGCATCGAGAAGGTCTGCTCCACGCAGGCAATCGAGATCGCCGCCAAGCGGTTCCAGAGTGGGCTGGGCCTGCAGGAACTGCTCTTCGAGGCCGCGATCGCCAACGGCTACACGGGCCGCACCTTCCGCGACAGCCGCCGGGTGCTCGAGGCCGCGTTCGGACGCGGCATCGAGGCGGGCATGACCACCATCGATGTGGGTGGCATCCTCTCGAACGTCGCCAACAAGTTCCTGCTCGAGGGCTTCTTCAGCGTCGAGCGCGTGTGGCGAAGCATCTGCGCCGTCCGCAACGTCAGCGACTTCAAGACCGTCAGCAGCTACCGCCTGGTCGGCAAGGACCAGTACGAGCAGGTCGCCCCCGGCGGCGAACTCAAGCAGGGCACGCTCGGCGAGGAAACCTACACCAACAAGGCCGACACCTACGGCCTGATGCTCTCGATCGATCGCCGCGACATCATCAACGATGACCTCGGCGCGATCACCACGGTTCCCCGCAAGCTCGGCCGTGGCTCGGGACTGAAGATCAACGACGTCTTCTGGACGGCGTTCATGAACAACGCCGCGTTCTTCAGCGCCGGCAACAAGAACTTCGTCTCGGGTGCGGACACCGCCCTCGGCATCGACGGCCTCACCAAGGGCGAGGTCGCCTTCATGGACCTCGTGGACTCCGACGGCAAGCCCACCGGCGTGATGCCCGCGATCCTGCTGGTGCCCACGGCGCTCTCGGCGATGGGCACGCAGCTCTACAAGAGCGTCGAGCTCCGGGACACGACCGCGAACACCAAGTTCCCCGTCGCCAACCCGCACCAGGGCAAGTTCCGCATCGAGGTCAGCCGCTACCTCTCCAACGCCCTCTACACCGGCAACTCGGCCAAGGCGTGGTACCTCCTCGCCGACCCGAGCGACCTCCCGGTCATCGAGATGGCGTTCCTCAACGGGCAGGAAGCCCCGACCGTCGAGACGTCCGACGCGGACTTCAACATGCTCGGCATCCGGATGCGTGGGTACCACGACTTCGGCGTCAACCTGCAGGACCCGCGCGGCGGCGTGAAGAGCAAGGGCGAGGTGTAAGCCATGCCCGTGCAAGGAAGCACAGGCGCTGGGGGGCTCGGTGGCGAGCTCCCCAGCGAACTCGGAAGCGGCATCGATCAGCAATCGGGCATCGACACCGATGACCTCGTGGCCCGCAACGCGGCGCAGACTGGCTCCCCGGCGACCTACGACGGGCTGGCCCGGCAGAACGTGCAGATCGAGCCGCTCGGGCCGCAACTGTGGGACGTGACCGTCCGGTACGGGTCCAGCGATAGCGGCGGAAACCCCACGCCCAGCGAGGCGTCGTTCAACTTCGAGACCGGCGGCGGCACGCAGCACATCACACAGAGCAAGGACACGGTGCAGGCGCGGGCGGCGTCCGGATCGACCGCCCCGGACTTTGGCGGAGCGATCGGTGTAACCGCCGACGGCGTCGATGGCGTGGACATCACCGTGCCTGTGTACCAGTTCTCCGAGACACACTACTTCAGCGATGCGCAGGTGACCGCGTCGTACAAGGGGGCGATCTTCAGTTGCACGGGCAAGACCAATGCCGGCGCGTTCAAGGGCTTTGCGCCCGGCGAGGTGCTCTTCCTCGGTGCAAGCGGCTCAAAGCGCGGGGATGGTCCCGACGACGATTGGGAGATCACCTTTCGGTTCGCCGCCAGTCCGAACGAGACCGGCCTCTCGGTCGGCTCCATTACCGGCATCAACAAGAAGGGGTGGGAGTACCTGTGGGTCCGCTACGCCGACGCGGAGGACACCGGGTCCGGCGCGATCATCAAGAAGCCCATCGCCGCCTACGTCGAGCGCGTGTACGACGACGCCAACTTCGGAGCACTGGGGATCTGAGTCCCTTCAACCATGCCTGACGACCTCCGCAAAGTCCGATCCGGTGATCCACTCCGCCTCCCCGCGGGCGCGTACAACGCGTTTGTCGATGCGGCTGTGGACCTGCGCCGGCGTCAGGGTCGCGGCGAGGCCGTCGCGGGTCCGCTCGTGGAGTCGGCCCAGCGCGGCATCGTGCTGGTCCGCAACGACTCCGGCGAGGAGATCGAGCCGTATCACGCGATGGCGATCACCGGCGTGCTCGTCGAGCCCGGCGAGGATGACCAAGAACGAACCTTCCAGAGCCGAACACCGCTGACGGGCGACATCGCCACGGAGGAGACTGCCGGTCCCGCATTCGTCGTCGCACTCCAGCCGATCAAGCCCAACAAGCTGGGGCGCTGCGTGCTCACGGGCGTCACGGTGGCGCGGGTGTTCATCACCAACGAGACCGACACCACCTGCGAACTTGCGGCAGAGGAGACGGTCTTGGCCAGCACGCCCATGGGCGGCATCCCGATCCTCTGGAAAGAAGAGGGCACCGGCGAGAAGTGGGCGGTTCTTGAACTCGGCCGCCCATCGCCCGGACGTGTGACCGCGATCCTCGGCGCGGCGCAGGCGATCCCCACCGAACGCAACCGCTGGCGCTACCCGTGGGTGGAAGCCCAGATCGACGGCAACCCCGGCAGCGAGACCTATCTCCGGTATGTGGCCATCGAGGGTGGCCTGTCGTCCCAGCTCGCAAGCGGCGGTGAAGACCCCACGCGGCTGGCGCTCAACCGGTTCGAGGCCCACCACATGAATGACTCCGAGCCCGGCTCCGGGTTCGGCGGTCTGCTCGGGCTCGGCCCGGTGTGTGAGTTGCCGGGCGTACTCCCCAAGTGCCCGCCCGCACGGTCGCTCAAACCCAAGCTCGTGCCCATCCCCGAAGGGGTGTGCGTGCAACTCACCTGCGAGCGCAACAGCAAGGGCAAGCCGGTGTGGGTCTTCGAGGCCATGAGCCTCATCGAAATCGCCGACCCCGCCGACGAGGACCGCAAGTTCAACCTCTACATCGGAGGTGCCGAATGACCACCCCCCCGTCCCCAACCACACTCGACACACGCCGCGAGAAGGAGCGGGCCAAATACGTGGCGCTCGCGACCAAGCCCGGCTCGACGTACGGCTCGACCAACCACGGCAAACTCGCTGTTCCGATCATCCAGAAGTTCAAGCCGAGGTTCGTCGTGGACTTTGGATGCGGCCGCAACGACCTCGTGCGTGATCTGCGCCGCCTCGGAATCGATGGCCTTGGCGTGGACTTCGCGTTCCCGGATGCTGACCTCGTGCGTCCCATGCACAAGACCGGGCTGCACGCGGGTGTGGCTGACGTCGTCACGAGCTTCGACGCCCTCGAGCATCTGCTACCCGAAGACGTGGACGCGGTGCTCGCAGAGATGCGCCGTGTCGCCAAGCCAAGCGGGCACTTCGTCTTCTCGATCTGCACCCGGCCCAGCAAGACCACCGTCGCCGGCGAAGGTCTGCACCCGACGGTGCGTCAGCTGGATTGGTGGCTCGACCGCATCGGGCGTGTCGCCACAGTGATCAACCCGCGAGCTGATCGGCGGTTCATCGTCGGGCGATTCAAGGGCGGAAGTGATGGGGGGTGCTGTGGTGCGTGAGAACCAGTCTGATATCGCGGCGCTCCAAGCCGGGTTGAAGGCGCGCAAGCCGTCGCGGGATGGCCTGCGCCTCTACACCGCCGACTTCGACTCCGTATCGCTCGGCGGGTTTTACCGCGGGCGTTCGGCGTTCCTGATCCTTTCGGGCCCATCTCTCACGCAGCTCGACCTCTCGGCGCTCAACAAGCGTGGCATCGTCACGATGGCAGTGAACAACGCCTGGGCGGTACATCGTCCAACGCTGTGGACCTGTGTCGACGATCCCGGCCGGTTCATCGACACCGGCTGGAAGGACCCGGGCATTCTGAAGTTCGTGCCCACGTGCATGTGGGACAAGCGGCTCCGTATCCAGGGCGCTGACGGCGTGATGCGCAACAGCGCGTTCAGGGTCCGCCAGATGCCCAGCGTCATGTTCTTCCGCCGCGCGGATCACTTCGACCATGAGCGGTTCCTGACCGGAGACAGCGTCCCGTGGGGCAACGACGCCAAGAACCCAGACTCTTTGGGCATCACCGGCAAGCGCTCGGTCATGCTCGTGGCACTCCGCCTCTTGCACTACCTCGGCTTCAGCACGGTGTACCTGCTGGGCTGCGACTTCAAGATGGCCGAGGACCGCAAGTACGCCTTCGCCGAGAACCGGGCGACCAACGCGATCCGGCACAACAACGTGCTGTATGACTCGCTGGCCCGGCGCTTCGAGGCCCTCAAGCCGCACTTCGAGAAGCACCGCTTCCGCGTGGTGAACTGCTCGCCGGGCAGCGAGCTGCAGGTCTTCGAGCGCATGGAGTTCGCCGACGCCGTCGCGGCCGCGTCGGCCGAGTGCGGCAAACCCGTGAACACGCAGGGCTGGTACGAGCCCAATCCGAAGCCCCAGGAGGCCGCACGATGAGCGACGGCCCCACCCGCTACTACCTCTATATCCCGGTCTGGGCCACGGGCCGCGCGCCGCAGGGCGGCGGATCGAGCAACTACTCGACGCCGTCGGAGTCGCCGGATTCGTCTTATAGCACGTACTCGACGCCCACCAGCACGCCGAGCATGCCGCCGAGCTATTCGACGACGGGCGATGTGATCTACACAACCGGGCCGGGCGGCACGCCGACGCTGACGTTCTACACCACCGATGCGTTCACCAGCAACACGCCGGGCACGACGCACACGCCATCGAGCACGCCGAGCGATACGCCGTCGAGCAGCGGTGGCATGTCGTCCTCGGGAATGTCGAGCAGCGCAGCCTCCAGCGGCATGAGCAGCTCCGGCGGCGGCAGTTCCTCTGGCATGAGTTCTTCGGGCGCTTCTTCGGGCATGAGTTCCGGGGCGTCCAGTGGGATGTCCTCGGGGGCGAGTTCGGGCATGTCCTCGGGCGGGTCTTCTGGAGGGTCGTCCGGAGGGGGCAGTTCAGGCGGCGGCTCGTCGGGCGGGGGCGGGTCCAGTGGCGGCGGTAGCGGCCCGGGCGGCTCGGGTCCCGGAGGCTCCGGCCCGGGCGGTTCTGGGCCGGGAGGGTCGGGCCCTGGGGGAAGCGGGCCGGGTGGTTCCGGTCCCGGCGGCTCCGGGCCGGGTTCAAATTGCGTGCTTGCCGGGACGCCGGTGCGTCTGGCCTCGGGCCAAACCGTGCCGATCGAGCATCTCAAGCCGGGCGACCGCGTCGCGGCGCTTGATGTGGCGGGCCTCGATCGAGATGTGCCGTGGCGAGCGCAGTACCAGTGGCTGCGCCAGCGGGCCGAGGCGGTGCTCACGCCGGTCACCGGCTCCGTGGCCAGCGTCACGGTCGGCACGCACGACGGGTTCATCACCGTCAACGGTCGCCTGCGGCTCACGCCCGAGCACCCGGTGCTCCTGCGCCGCGGCGATGAGGTCGGGTTCGTGTCGGCGGAGTTCGTACTTGTTGGCGACTATCTCGTGCGGCACGACCTCAGCGAAGAGCGCGTCGAGACGATCAGCCGCGCCGGCGATCGCGTGACCACGGTCGCAGTCCATGTGCCCGGCCTGAACGTCTTCCTGGCCGATGGCGTATGGGTCCACAACGACATGCCCGCGACGCAGGCGACCGGGTCGGGATCGGCCTCTGGATCAGGGTCTGGCTCTGGCTCGGGATCAGGCTCATCGAGCGGCAGCGGGTCGAGCTCCGGCAGCGGCAAGTCGAGCGGCTCGTCCATGTCGAGTTCTGGAAGCTCGTCTGGGTCTGGCAGTTCATCTGGTTCCTCGAGCGGAAGCGGGAGCGAAAGTGGCTCGGGCCCGCCCGGTTCTGGCTCAGGCTCCGGCAGCGCCCAGCAGTCGGTGGCGCTCGGCGAGGGCGCGTCGTCGTTCATCGAGGGCGGCATGGAGGGCGTGCCTCCCGCGAAGTGGCAGCAGAGCAGTGTGAGCAGCGAAGAGGAGGTGAAGGCGTGATCCCGAAGGTCATCTACACGGCCGACTTGTCCGAGTCTCCCGACCGTCAACGGCTCGCCGCGTGGAAGCACGCGTGGCAGACGCTGCATCCCGAGTGGGACGTCGTCACGTTCACGCTCGAGAACAGGCCGCCGATCCTGAACCAAGAACAGTGGCAGCAAACGCTCGACCTCAGCGAGCCCGCGGCGTCGGCGGTGCGGCTTAACCTGCTGCGGTACGAGGTGCTCGCACGCGAGGGCGGCGTATTCGTCGATCCCGATCGCCTGCCGCTCCGCCAACTGGATGAACTCGTCGCCGGCGTGGGCGCGTTCTGCTCGACGATCGCCAGCCACGGCGCGAGCCGTCCTCACATGCTCTCGCCGTCGGTGCTCGGTGCGACGCGGAACCACCCAATGCTCTGGCACGCGATCCGCGACTTGCCGCACTCGGTGCTGGTCTATCGCGGTGTGTGGGACCAGAGCGGGCCGGGGTTCCTCACCCGTGTGGTGCGCGACCACGGGCACTTCCGCGACGTAGTGCCGTTCCACTGGGCGATCTTCGAACAGGGCGAAGAAGCCGCCAAGGCCCACGGCGGCGCGTTCGGGTTCATGACCGGAAGGACGGCGGAGGTCGCGGCTTGAACACCACCGCAACCGCCACCCCGATCCCGCGGGTCCTGCACCAGATCTGGCTGGGGAAGGGCGAGATGCCCCTGCACCAGCGGCGCTGGCGTCGCCGCTTTGCCGAGATGAACCCGCACTGGGAAATGCGACTGTGGACGGACGACAACCTTCCGCCGATCCTCAACAGCAACGCCTGGGCGGCGTGCGGCAACGTCGGCGGCACGCCCGGCTGCGTGATGCGTTCGGACATCCTGCGACTGGAGATCCTGGCCCGCTTCGGCGGCGTCTACCTCGACACGGACGTGAAGCCCATCCGTCCGCTGGACGAAATGTGCCCGCCGGAAGTTCGCGCCTGGGCTGCGTGCGAGCAACTCGACATCGTCTCCAACGCGGCGATGGGATTCCCCGCCAATCACCCGGCCATGTGGCACGCCGTTGCGATGGTGGAGGAGTCGTTCTTCGAGCGCCGGTACGTCGGCGATCAAGCCGGACCGGGGCTCCTCGCTCGGGTGGTCACCCAGTACGACGAC
>JAXMAL010000004.1:0-1537 GCA_046350415.1 Phycisphaerales bacterium | reverse complement strand
GATATGACGTGACCTCGTCAAGGTTGGTTTTCTCCACGGCCCATTCGGCGGTGGTCGAGCTCTCCGCGCAGCGCACGAGCGAAGCCATGTCGACGGTTGATCACCCTGATATTCGCGGATCGTTGTCGCCGCACAGTCGTGATTCGTCGTCAGGAGCTGCCTCGAACTAGTGGCGCGAGTCTGGGCCAATGGCCCGTCGCATAAGGGCTGGCGAGGGTTCTCCAAACCTCGTGCTTGCTCATGCGCTGCGGGGAGAGCTCGGACCATTCTTCCTAGGCCGCCTTCCTGGAGCGTCTTTCGCTCGATTTCGGGCGGGCCGCGAGCCGTTGTTCGACGTCTCGGCAAATCGCCCAGGCGAAGCCGACCAACTCACGGCCGATGGCGGTGATGACCTTGTTCGTCGGTTTGCCCATGCCATGCATGCGCCTGTATCGAGCGCCCAGCCGCTGCTCGGCCTTCTCCGCGATGGCCACGACCGAAGGCGCGACGTTCTCTCGTCGCTTCTTGATTGCGGCAGAGCTGTTGGGAGAGTGGCGATACAGCCACGCGGCCTCAGTCAGCACTCGTCGCAGATGGCTATTGCCGCTCTTGGTGATCCCGTACCTCCGCGCCTTCCCCGGCCCACCGCTTGAGTGTTCGCGGGGCACAAGTCCGACCCACGACATCAGCTGCGTCGGCTTCACGAATCGAGAGAAGTCGCCCACCTCCACAGCCACAACGGTCGCCGTGGTTTGCGCTACGCCACGTAGGGCCTGCAGGGCACGCACGACCTCGCGCAGGCGTTCCGGCGCGGCTTCGATCGCCTCAGTGATCTGGCGATCGAGGCGGGCCAAGCGCGTGTCCTGGTGAATGACCTCCGCTTTGTAGTCCTCGAAGGTCTGCTGCGTGCCCGCCTGTTCGAAGCGGAGCGCGTCGAGCCAAGCGACGTACTTCTTGGTGAACGTCTTTCCCTCCGGTGCATGAACGCCCTCCCGGAGCAGTAGCTTCTCGACACGCTGTTGCGCGCGCCGTCGGTCTCGGCGACAGGCTTCCCGTGCTCGAACCAAGTTGCGCAGTGCCTCATGCGCTCGATCCGGGACCCAGACAGCAGTGAGCTGCTCCGCCCGCAAGAGGCCCGCGAGCATCTCGGCGTCCTTCCTGTCGGTCTTCACCTTGTCGCCGCTCTTCTTGGGGATCAGCGAGGGGGCTACCACTACGCACTCCACGCCGAGCTCGACCAAGGCCCAGTAGAGCGCATATCCACAAGGACCGGCCTCGTAGCAGGCCTTTAGCTTCCGAAGATCGCCGATCCGTCGCAGCTGGCGCTTCAGCGCGCCGAGCTCATGAGGGATGCTCCCCAAACTCTGCACCGGACCCCGCCCGGCCGGCGCCACGGCGACCGAAATCGACCGGGCGTGGACATCCAGACCGACGTAAATGCTAGAATCCTTCATGACCTCTCCCTCTTCGCTTGTGGCTCTGCGCCACAGTCGCTAATCCGATTCGCGGCGTAACCCACGCTATCGCGAACCGGGAGAGGTCACGTCATCCTGACTAG
>JAXMAL010000003.1:0-1971 GCA_046350415.1 Phycisphaerales bacterium | reverse complement strand
GTCCCGTGCCGACAATGCCGATACTCGCTGATGCATTTTTGCTCCGGCCCGCCGATGCATTTTTAGTCCGGCGTTGACAAGCCTGCGAGGATATCGCCGAAGACTGCTCTCGGCACGACCTCGGCGGCGTCGCCCAACTCGACCCCGAGTGGCACGAGGAAGTCGAGTTTCTGCGGCGAATAGCTCCAGACTCGCACGGGATGACCTGCCATACGCATGGATTGCGTGGCGGCAATGAGGCTGGGGTGGCTCGCAGTCTCCGACATCACCTCGTAGAAGCAGTGAATCTGGGGCAGTGTGCTGCCGGGACGTCGATCGAGAAGGGCATCGATTCGCGCATCGAAGTCACGCGACTGGGTACGGCGATCCCGTGGCGAGTCGACGGCGCCGAGGAAGGGGGCCAGCTCGAAGAAGACCTCGGCGGTGGGGCGCGACGCGGCGGGGCCGCTGGGTTCTGCCGAAGGCACTCGAGACTCGACGGGAGGTGCTGGCGTGACTTCAGGCGCTGCGAGCGGAGACGCAGGTGGCGGTGCGGGGGCCGTGGTCGCCGGTCGGGCCTTGGTGACCTCGCCGTGATGCTCGACCTTTCGGGAGGCTGACGGCAAGGTCTCGACAGATGCCAGCGCGCGCCGCACGTCCTCGGCATCGATGGTGGCGAGCCAGGATTCACGATCGTCGACGCCATACGAGATCAAGAGCCGATGGCCGTCGGGATGCCAGGCCAGACCCGCCGCGAACTCGATTCCCTGCTTTTGAAAGAAGAACGGGCGGCTCACGCGATCCAGCCTGTTCGCGGCGTCGAATCCGACGAACCGGTGCTGATAGAAACGGCGCTCGTCGCGCCACACCACTTGATGGATCAGGGCGAGCCACCCGCCGTCGAAGGCGATCGCCTGGGAACCACCGCGGAAATCGTCCGCCGCGATGGTTGGCGTCGTCTCGCCGATCGTCTTGGCTTGCTCGTCCAGCAGGCGTGTCGGGTCACACAGATACAGGAAGCGCAGCGCGTCGCCCGCCACCTGCGGCATCCAATTCTTCTCGTCGTGCTTGGGGCTTTCCGGACGCAGCACGCGACAGTCGACGAGGCGGCTCGACATGCTGTCGATCCGCGCGAGGATCTGTTCGTACCGACCTTCCGAATTGAATTGGCGCGTGGTCCCGCAGCACCCGAGCTCGCCGTGCTGGACGAACAGGCGAAGATCCTGGAAGCCGACGACCCACGGGAACGCCGGCTCGGGCAAATCGGCCGGTGGCAGAATCTCCATGGCCGATTGGACATCGAGGTCCCGGGTCAGGCGAAGCAGAAAGTTCCGGGCCCGCTCCGGGCCTCCGTCGGGGGTTACGTAGCGGCCGTCGGCAGTCAACGTGACGTTGACGGCCCTCTGGGCGACGACGATCTCGTCCTGCCACAGCGCGACGGACGGGTTGGAGGGATGGAAGCCGTCCGGCGGGGTGAACGCGATGCGGTGTGCGGCGAAGGAGGGCATCGTCGCGCTGGCGGGCTGGAGATAGAAGAACAGGTTCGAGCGTGCCAGGGAGCGCGTGCCGTCGGGGATGGTGCGGTTGAGCGCCAGCCAGTTGCAGGCCGCGAAGCCGCGATCCTTGCGGGCGGGGTCGCGAGCATAGTTGGCCGCGATCGAATACTCCTCCTGCAAGCCCGCGGTGTAGACGAAGTCCTCCAGGAACAGGATGTCCTGATCTGGCCGCGGCAGGTCGAGCCCGGCCTCGCAGAAAAGCATGCTGGCGTCGAACGTGCCGCGCTCGCGATAGAACCGCGCCAGGTCATAGAGCGGCTCGGCGCGCTGCGGCCTCTGATTGAAGGCGGCGAGCGCTTGGCGCAGGAAGCCGCCTTCGTCACCGAGCTTGAGCAGGCAGCGCGCTTCGTTCAGGCGGGCATTCCAGGCTTCCTCGTCCCAGCCGCCCATCTCGGCGCGCTTGGCATAGGCGTCGGCCGCCTTCCGGGTCTGGCCG
>JAXMAL010000002.1:0-5775 GCA_046350415.1 Phycisphaerales bacterium | reverse complement strand
ACGTCGCGTCCTTGACGGGGCGGCGTACCAACCCCAGCACGGGTCCGCCCCGCGCTCGGACGGCCCAAACAAACTCTGTCGCCAAGCGCGGCTGTTCCCGCGGGCCAAGCGACGTGATTCCTGGCGGGAAGGAACCATGCCCCTCAGGTTTCCCCCTTGGTAGGCTTCCGGCTGTAAGGCTCCCACTAGGCGCAGCGCGGCACGCGACCTGCATGGGCGAACTCGTCGGGGGGCTTCTTTCACCTTGTTTCACCATTTCACCCCCCCCTCGCACAGACACACACATACGCGCACGCGGGGGTGGGGGAAAGAAGGTGAAAGAGGGAAAGAAGTGTGTGTATGTGTCTAGAGCCCGCATTTTGCCCCCTCTTCTTTCACCCTTCCTTCACCTTCTTTCTCCGCCAAGCGGTAGATCAAGGCCGACCGGCCCGCCGTCGACTCCGATTCCACGAGCACATCCCCGCGCTGCACGAGCGTGTCGACGAGGTCGTGGAACGAGCGGGAGTCCATCTTCATCCGCTTGAGAAGCACGCTGTGCGGCAGCGCGCCGTTCGGGGCTTCGCGGATCTTGCGCATCGCGCGGAGCGCGAGCTCGTCGAAGGGCGTCTCGGCGGCGTGGTTGGCGGCCATGAACAGCATCCGCCTGGTCTGGTGCATGACCAGCCGCGACGCCCACCGTACCGCCTCGACGCCAATGGCGGGCTCCTGGTGATTCTCGCTGACGGCATAGAGCAGCGCCAGCTTGCGGGTCTGCTCGCTGGCCCGCCCCCACACCGTCGTCGCGACCGCGTCGCGCCTGGCTTCGGCCTCGCCGTATGCGTCCTCGGCTGCCCGGCGAAGCTCGACGAGCAGCGCCCGGGCTTCGTCGGTGTGCGGCACGACGCGCGGCGTGGGATGGTCATTGGCAAGGTTGCCCGGGCCCGGCCGCAGGTCCGACCACCACTTGGCCGTTGCGAGCACGCGCTCGGGCAGATCGCTGACCGTCGGCTCCTGGCCTGGGCCGCGCGGGCCGGATTCCAGGATCAGCATGCGTGCGAACAGGCCGTTGGTGAGCATCCGTTCGGACAGCGCCGCGTAGTAGTGGTTCGGGATCGCCGTTCCGAAGAGCACCAGGCACGGCTGGTTGATCACGCCCGGCTCGCTCTGTCCGGCCTTGCGGCGCATCGGGAACACCGAGTTGGAAGCCGAGTACATCGTCAGCAGCGTGCCCATGATCGACTCGAACCGCGCGTCGCGGGCACGGTTGATCGACTGCAGCAGCCCGTCGATCTCGTCGGTCTGGAAGAGCATCGACGGCGTGCCGTGGAGCGCGTCCTGCACGCCTTCGCCGGACGCGAGCCGGTCGCCCAGCCCCGTGCCGAGGCCGACCTCCCGGAGCACGCGGGCGTTGATCTTGCGGGGCCAGTCCTTGCCCGAGGACGAGTGCGCCAGCCCGAGCAGGTACATGTTGGTGCGGTTGTCGCCGGGGTCGCGGACCTTGCGGCCCGCGAGGAACGCCTGCAAGGCCAACGCCCCGCAAAACGCGAGCGTCTGGCTGGGGTAGGGCGCGGTGGCGAGGCAGTAGTCCATCACCTCCCCAACGAACCCGGGCACGCGGAGTGCCTCTGGCGGGAGCAGACCCGGGTCCTCCGGCGGTGGCGGCGACGGCGTATCCACCACCGCCGGGCGAGCCCGCACGACCAGGCGCGACAGGTCAACGCCGCCGAGGTCTTCGGTTCGATCGGCGTCGCGCAGCCATCCGTGCGGCCGGTCGTGCGGCTTGCTCGCGGCGTCGCCGACCTTGTGGCGAAGTTCCTTCTCCGACCAGGGCGGCTCGCACCGAGGGTTGTACCGGTCCCACAGCAGCGAGAACGCCGCCTCCGGGTCGAGGCCGAACCCGTGCACCATCGCCGTCGCGGCCGCGTACGTCTGGCTGTGCCCGCCCGCGCCGGAGATCGCCGGCGGGATGCAGTCGAGGTACGCCGCGGCGCGGCGGAGCAAGGCGTCGTCCGCTAGGAAACGATCGTTTCCTAGTGATCGCGGCTGGGAAAGGACCGTTTCCTTGCGCCCGTGCCGTGCTTCGGTCACGGCATCGGCCAGCGCCGCGACGGCGGCGGCCAACTCCCCGGCGTCGACCACGGCAGGCTCTCCATCCAGCGGGTCGTACGGCTCCCCGCTGGGATGGATGCTCGGGCCGACGACCGTCTGAGCGCCGGTGCTCCGCAGCTCGACGATCATCTTCTTGGACACCGGGTCCTGGTGTTTGCGGGTCTTGATCCCCTCGCAGATGTACCACCAGTGCGACGCGGGCTTGCCCGGCCGTCCGGACATCGCGTCCGTCGGCGGCAAAAACTTCGGCGCGAGCGCCACCGCTTCCTCGCAGTCGAGGTCGACATCCACCAGCCACCCGCTCGGCTCGCCCAGGAGCACGCCGATGTTGCCGGTACCGTTGAAGTGCGCCGGCAGGTCGCTCTCGGAAAGGCGCAGGTCCGTCCACCCCTTGAGCACGGGGATCTTCTTCCGCGCCGGCACAGGGATGACCGCGTACCCGCGGGAGAGGTACGTGCGCGCCGACTCGAGCAGGATGGAGGGGCCATCGCTCATCAGAACGGGATCTCCTCATCGGGGATGCCGTACGTCATGCCCGCGGGCTCCGGCGGCCGGTCCGGCAGGCCTTCCTCGCTGTCAAGGCGCGGGGGCTTATCGCCAAGCACGTGCTGGGTGACACGCTCGAACTGGTCGCCGGCCTTCTTCTCGACGGTGATCGAAAGCGTCGGGGCGAGCGCCCCGGCCTTGGCCATGTCGACCGCTTCCTCGGTGCTCTGAGGGATCGGCTCCACGGAGCGGGCTCGCCACCAGGCCTCCGCCTTCGTGCGCGCGTATCCGGTGTGGTCGAAGCAGACCCACTCGCGGAAGTAGCGGTTGAAGCCGACGCGGTACTCGACGCGCATGGTCAGGGGCGCGGAAGGGTCACTGCGCTTGTAATGCACGTGGTACGTGGTCTCGCTGACACGGTGCTCCTCGCGGGTCGTCTGGCCGCTGAGGATGCCCTCGGTGCTGGCCTTTGCCTCGTGCTGCTGGCGGTTGGGCTCGGGGAACTGGTGGCCGCACTGCGGGCAGGTCTGGTAGCCCGCGGCGATGAGGGCCTGGCAGTTCGGACACTCTTTCGCCGGCGCTTCGCCGTCGCCGCGATCGTCGGTGGCGATGCGGATCGCGTCCACCGGCCCGTGCCGTAGCACGTTGCCGCCGAAGTCCAGCACGAGACAGTCGGACTTGCCCGGGTGCAGCCGGAAGCCCCGGCCAACCATCTGGTAATACAGGCCCGGCGACATGGTCGGCCGCACGAGCGCCACGCAGTCGATGTGCGGAGCGTCGAATCCGGTCGTGAGCACGTTCACGTTGCACAGGTACTTGAGATCGCCCCTGCGGAAACGGCCGAGGATGGCACTCCGCACGCCGTCGGGCGTGTCGCCGGAGACGAACCCGCACTCGATGCCGTGCTTGGCCTTGAGGACCTCCACGATGTGCTGGCCGTGTCGGATGCCCGACGAGAAGATGAGCGTGGCCTGCCGACCCTTGGTGTGCTCGACGATCTCGGCGCACGCGCCGTCTACCAAGCCTTGCCTGTCCATGAGGTCTTCAACCTCGCTGGCGACGAACTCGCCGGCGCGGACGTGCAGGTCATCGGTGCTCACCTTCTCGCGGCCCGCCTTGGTCTTGAGCGGCGACAGGAAGCCCTGCACGATGAGCTCGCGGACGCCGACCTCGTAGCAGACGTGGTTGAGGATGTTCTCGGGGGCGCATATCGCGCCTGACTTCAAACGGTACGGCGTGGCGGTCAGCCCGATGATGCGGACGTTGGGGTTCACCACCTTGGCGTCGGCGATGAACTGGCGGTACATCCCGTCGTCCTCGGCGGGGACCATGTGCGCCTCATCGACGATGATCAGATCGACGGGGCCGAGGTCGCACGCCTTCTTCCAGATGCTCTGGATGCCCGCGACCGTGACGGCGTAGCCGAGGTCCTTGCGCCTGAGCCCAGCCGAGTAAATGCCCATAGGCACGTCGGGAGCGATGACGTGCAGTTTGTCGGCCGCCTGCTCGAGGAGCTCCTTCACGTGCGCCAGCAGAACGACGCGTCCGCCCCATTGGCCGACGGCGTCGCGGCAGATCGTCGCGATCACTGGCGTCTTGCCCCCGCCGGTCGGGATGACCACGCAGGGGTTGTCATCTCGCTCGCGGAGGTGCGCGTAGACCCGGTCCACGGCCTCGCGCTGGTAGGGGCGGAGCTCGATGCGCGGCCCCGAGGTGGTCGCGGCGATCATCAGCGCGCCACCTCCTCGGGCAGGGGGAAGTGCTCTTGGGTCGCCGCGTACAGCCGAGAGATCGGCTCTCCCTTGAGGAACGCGACGAGGGCCCGCTGCGTCTTGGTGTACCGCTCGTGCCCGGCCTGCCGCGAGTGGCCCGCCTTCTCGCATAGGAACTGGCGGAGCAGCACCACGGCCACGGACCCGCCCTCGGGCACCACGCCCGTGCCGAGCATCCGCGCAAAGTCGCGGAGCCGGTCGTGATCGCACGAGTAGTACGCCCGCCCGATGACGGCCCGGGTTGAGGCGCACGCAATCGCCCGCACGCGCGGCAGCGCCTCGACCGCGAACTTCACCGCGGCGGCGTGCTTGCCCAGCGCTTCGGCCGCCTGGGAGGACGTGAGGGCGACAGGCCCGGCGAGCCCGCCGAGCATCGCGCGGAGGACAGCCATGTCCGTTGTGCCCACATCACCGTGCCCGCCGCTGAGGCGCAGGACGTCGCAGAGCGTGCGGGGCTTCCCGCAGTCGATCGCCATCAGCGCCTCGCGGGTGACGTTGCGCCAGACATGCATCTCGACGGGCGTCTCGGACATCACCACCGCCCAGAGCCGGTGCTGGCCGTCGAGCAGGATGCCGCTGGGGTCGAAGGCGATGCCCTCGTGCGTCAGCTTCCACTCGCCGCTGGTCATGTCGCGGGCGAGTCGCTGGACGTGCGCATCGCTGACCTTGCGGTTGCTGGTGTTGGCGTTGTCGAGCCAGTCCATCGCCATCGCGGGGGTCACCAGCACGCGGGTGACCGTCGGCCCGGGGCCGGAAAGGGGAAGCGTGGCGTTGCGGGAGGCGCGACGGGCCCGCTCGACAGCGGTGTCGGCGGCGGCGGTACCGTTCAGGGTGAATCGCGGGGTCATCGTGGTCATTCGGCGTCTCCTTCAAGGCATTGGGTGAGTTCGGGGATCAGGGCGCGGACGAACGCCGCGCCCAACGTGCTCAGCAGGCTGCGGGCCGCCCACCGCGGGTCGTGGGGCAGCTCAATGGCCGTTTTCTTGGTCGGGGTGGAGTGCCCGCGGACGGGCGTCATCGCGCTTGGGGCGATCCCGCCGCGCGGCCGGGGGACGGCAGCGTCACGGCGACCGATGTTCCGGGTCTTCATGACGGCCTTGGTGCCGTGCTTGGTGGTGTACGAGCGGGCAGTCTCGGAACGCTCACTATCGTTTTCGGATAGTGAGGCTCGAAGACGGCCCACGAGATCCGGACCGACGCAGCAACGCCGAGCAACCTCGCGGTTCGACCACGGATTGCCGTCGTCGTCCATCGCGACCAGCTTGTTGGTCAGCATGGTCAGCACGGCCTTGCGCTTGTCGGCGTTGGTCCGGCGCAGGCCGTGTTCGACGTTGGCTGAAAGCGAGTACAGCACGGCGTCGCGCAGCGTGCCGTCACGCACCTCCGCAGCGATCGTCTCCCGCCCGCAGCGCCGGTTGGCGTGAAACCG